>NZ_SSOK01000060.1:0-4519 GCF_029871195.1 Pseudomonas sp. BN415 | reverse complement strand
GCTGATGCTGTCGTCGGCCGCATCGCCGCCGATGTAGTAGCCGGCCAGCTCGCGCAGTTGCTGGCGGTTCCACACCGTGCCATCGCTGAAGAGCACCTCCTGCACGCCGTACTGGTTCGGGTTGTCGCTGGCCTGCCAGCTTGCCAACTGGTTCGACAGGTACAGGGTCTTGCCATTGACGAAGCTCAGGGTCACACCGTTGCCATCGCCGCTCACCGTGACGCTGGCCGGGGTGATGCCCGCCGCCAGCTCCAGGCGGTTGAAGTCGCCGGCCTGGCTGGTATTGACGTAGTCACTTAGCGACAGGTTGCCGCTGCCGTCGTAGCGGTAGGTGTCGCTCCCGGATTCACCGCTGAGCGAAACACTGGCATCGCTGGCCAGCCCCACGGCGATCAGCAGGTCATCGCCATTGCCGCCGAAGGCATAACTACTGCTACCAGCGCCGTTGCCCAGGGTCAGGCTGTCGTTGCCCTCTCCGCCGATCAACTGGTTGTAACCGCTGCCGCCGTCCAGGCTGTCGTTGCCGTCCTCACCGTAGAGGATGTCATCACCGTCCTCGCCCTCCAGCAGGTCGTCGCCCATCCCACCGTAGAGCCGGTCGTTGTCCGTCCCGCCCGCCAGGCTGTCATGGCCGCCATAGCCATAGAGGAACTGATCGCCGGCGCCGGTGCTGATGCTGTCGTCGGCCGCATCGCCGCCGATGTAGTAGCCGGCCAGCTCGCGCAGTTGCTGCCGGCTCCACACCGTGCCGTCGCTGAAGCGCACTTCCTGCACGCCGTACTGGTTAGGGTTGTCGCTGGCCTGCCAACTGGTCAACTGGTTCGACAGATGCAAGGTCCTGCCGCCGGCGAAGCCCAGGGTCAGGTTGTTGCCATCACCACTGACCGTGACACTCTCCGGCGTAATGCCCACTGCCAGCTCCAGCCCGTTGAAGTCGCTCGCCTGGCTGGTATTGACGTAGTCGCTCAGCGACAGGTTGCCACTGCCGTCGTAGCGGTAGGTGTCGCTGCCACTGTCGCCGGACAGGCTGACCGCTGAAGCATTGGCCAACCCGGCCGCGATCAACAGGTCATCGCCACCACCACCGGTGGCATAGCTGCTGTCAAGCGCGCCGCTGCCGAGGTTCAGGGTGTCGTTGCCCTCGCCGCCCAGCAGTTGGTTGTAGCCGCTGCCACCGTCCAGGCTGTCGTTGCCGTCCTCGCCAAAGAGCACATCGTCGCCGTCCGCGCCAAAGACGCTGTCGTCACCGGCACGAGCTTGAACTACATCGTTGCCCCCCTTTGCGTGAATCAGGTCAGCACCGTCCGTACCCACCAATGGATCGTCGCCTTCCGTGCCATCGATGGGGTTGAGCAGTTGCGCAATCGCGGCGGTCGGGCTACTGGCGGCAGACTCCAGGGTGCCACCGCCATCCGTATAGCGAGCGACCACACGAACCTGCAAACCAACCAGAGCCGCCCCCAGCACCAGACTGGCAGCGGTGGCGCCGGCCAGATCGCTCCAGCTACTACCGTCCGCTGAGGTCTGCCATTGGTAGCCGACCACGCCCAGGCCATCGGCGTCGAACAACGAGTGGCTGGCGGTCAGGGTCTGCCCTTCCAGCGCCGTGCCGGAGAGTGTGACGTTGCCGGTCGGGGCATCATTCACTGCCGCCAGGTTCAGGTTCGCGGACGTGGTAACCGTGGCGATGCCATCACTGATGACCACCGCGAAACTCACCGGGCCGTTGCCGTTGGCCGCCGGACTGAAGGTCCAGGTGCCGTCGCCGTTATCGCTCAGGCTGCCGAAGGCTGGGTCGACGCTGACGCTCTGCACGCTGAGCACGTCGCCATCCAGGTCACTGGCATTGGCCAGCAGTTGGGCGCTGGTGAGCAGGTAGCTCTGGTCTTCGGTGCCAGCGGGCAGGCTCACCGGCCCGCTGACGCTGGGTGCGTCATTGGTGTTGCCGATGCTCAGGGTGAAGACGTCGCTGACGTTGACGTTGCCGCTGTCGGTGGCGGTGACCCGGACACTCAGGCTGCCAATATCACCGGCTGCCGGCGTGCCGCTGAAGGTACGGGTCGCCGTGTCGAAGCTCAGCCAGCCCGGCAGCGGGCTGCCATCGGCCAGGCTGGCGCTGTAGCTCAGCGCATCGCCGTCGACATCGGTGAAGGCGTTGCCTGCGACGGTGAAGCTGAAGGGGCTACCCTCAGCCGCATTCTGATCGGCCAGTGCCTGGGCCAGGCTCGGTGCGTCGTTCACTGCCGCCAGGCTGAAGCCCAGCGACGCGGAGATAGAACCGCCCTGCCCGTCCACCACGGCATAGCTCAGGCTGACCGAGCCGTGGTAGTTGGCGTCCGGCGTGAAGGTCCAACTGCCATCGCCGTTGTCTGCCAGGCTGCCATGGCTGGAACTGAGGTTGGCAATGGCCAGGCTGTCGCCGTCCACATCACTGAAGCCCGCCAGCAACTGGGCGCGGGTGAAGACGTAGGGCGTGTCTTCGCTACCAGCGGGCAGCACGGTGCTCGGGCTGCCGCTGGGTGCATCGTTCACCGCCGTCAGGCTGAAGCCCAGCGACGCCCCCACCGAGCCGCCCTGCCCATCCACCACCGCGTAGTTCAGGCTCACCGGACCGTGGTAGTTCGCGTCCGGCGTGAAGGTCCAGCTGCCGTCGCCGTTGTCCGCCAGGCTGCCGTGATTGGCGCTGAGGTTGGCGATGGCCAGGCTGTCGCCGTCCACATCGCCGAAGCCCACCAGCAACTGGGCGCTGGTGAAGACGTAGGGCGTGTCTTCGCTACCGGCAGGTAGCACAGTGCTCGGGCTGCCGCTGGGTGCATCGTTCACCGCCGTCAGGCTGAAGCCCAGCGACGCCCCCACCGAGCCGCCCTGCCCATCCACCACCGCGTAGTTCAGGCTGACCGGACCGTGGTAGTTCGCGTCCGGCGTGAAGGTCCAGCTGCCGTCGCCGTTGTCCACCAGACTGCCGTGGCTGGCGCTGAGGTTGGCGACGGCCAGGCTGTCGCCGTCCACATCGCTGAAGCCCACCAGCAACTGAGCGCTGGTGAAGACGTAGGGCGTGTCTTCGCTACCGGCAGGTAGCACGGTGCTCGGGCTGCCGCCGGGCGCATCGTTCACCGCTGCCAGGGTCAGGTTCGCGGATGTGCTAACTGTGGCGATGCCATCACTGATGACCACGGCGAAACTCACCGGGCCATTGCGGTTGGCCGCGGGGCTGAAGGTCCAGGTGCCGTCGCCATTGTCGCTCAGGCTGCCGAAGGCCGGATCGACGCTGACGCTCTGCACGCTGAGCGTGTCGCCATCCAGGTCACTGGCGTTGGCCAGCAGTTGGGCGGCGGTGAGCAGGTAGCTCTGGTCCTCCGTGCCATCGGGCAGGCTAACCGGACTGCTGACGCTGGGGGCGTCGTTGGTGTTGCCGATGCTCAGGGTGAACACATCGCTGGCGCTGAGGTTGCCGCTGTCGGTGGCGGTGACCCGGATGCTCAGGCTGCCCACCTCGGCATTGCCCGGCGTGCCGCTGAAGGTGCGGGTCGCGGCATTGAAGCTCAGCCAACCCGGCAGCGGGTTGCCGTCAGCCAGGCTGGCGCTGTAGGTCAGGCCGTCGCCCACATTGGGATCGCTGAAGGTGCCGGCCGGTACGGTGAAACTGAAGACGGCATCCTCACTGGCGGCCTGGTCGGCCAGCGGCGTACTGACCACCGGTGGGGCATTCAGGTCCACCACTTCAATACCAGTGATGCTGGTGGAAGGTGCAAAGTTATCGAGAGTCAGGCTGCTGGCCGGGGTGTTCTGCAGCGTGATGATGGTCTTCCAGCCATTTCCCCCTGCCGCCGTACCGTTCAGGTCCCACTGCAGCAGCGTGTCGGCGCCCTGCTGCACCAGGCGCAGGTAGCCCAGCGCCGGATCGAACGGGTTGCCGCCGCTGTAGCCGCTGCTACTGGTCAGCAGCTGGTTGATATTGAGGATGTCGCCACTGGCACCGGCAGCAAAATCGCTGACCAGCATCTGGCCGGTGGAGCCGGGCTGCAGCATGTAGGTGTCGCGTCCGCTGCCGCCGCTGACCGTGGTGACGGAGCCGGCGTTGCTCTGGTAGACATTGATCGTGTCGTCACCGGTGCCCGCGTCGAGACTGTTGCTGGTGATCAGACCGGAGCCATCTCCAACGTAGAGGGCGTCGTTGCCATCACCGCCCTGCAGCACATTGCTGCCGCTCCCGCCATCCAGAGCGTCGTTGCCGCTACCGCCGTCGAGCGTATCGTTGCCATTGCCACCAATCAAATAGTCGCCGCCGCCGCTGCCCGTCAGCGTGTCGTCGCCATCCTCGCCAACGAGCTGGCTGCCGGCGGTGTCATCGCCCGCCAGCAGCGTGTCGTTGCCCTGGCCGCCATAGAGGTAGTCATAACCTACCCCACCATCCAGCAGGTCATCCCCGCCAAAGCCATACAGCGTGTCACTGCTGCCCAACCCATAAATCGCATCGTCGACCACGCTGCCGTTGAGCACGTCCGCGTTCGGCGTGCCG